>NZ_CP150662.1:0-12500 GCF_038024125.1 Polaribacter gangjinensis | reverse complement strand
AAAACTGTGTTGCATTCTGGGCAATGTGTTGCATAAACTGTAGGCATTGAATTTTGTGGTCTCTTCGAAAAATCAACTGCAATAATTTTCGGAATAATCTCTCCTCCTTTTTCTACAAAAACAGTGTCTCCAACTCTAATATCTAACTTTTCAATTTGGTCTGCATTGTGCAAAGACGCTCTTTTCACAGTAGTTCCTGCCAATTGAACAGGCTCTAAATTTGCAACTGGAGTTATGGCTCCTGTTCTTCCAACTTGATACGTAATTTCATTTAAAATCGTAGAAACTTGGGCTGCTTTAAATTTATACGCAATTGCCCATCTTGGCGATTTTGCTGTATAACCCAATTCTTCTTGTTGCTGTAAATTATTTACTTTTATGACAACTCCATCTGTTTCATAAGGCAACTCATGACGCTCTGAATCCCAGTCATTTACAAAATCAAAAACGTCATCAATCGATTTGCAAAGTTGCATGGTTTTAGGAATTTTAAATCCTGCTTTTCTAGCGTTTTCTAATAAATCAAAATGTGTTTCAAATTTTCTTTCGGATGTAACAACTTGATACAATAAACAATCCAAAGGTCGTTTTGCAACTTCACTACTATCTTGCAATTTTAAACTTCCACTGGCTGTATTTCTCGGATTTCGATATTCTTCTTCGTCATTAGCAGCTCGTTCTTCGTTCATTTTTTGAAATCCATCCAAAGGCAAAATTATTTCTCCTCTGATTTCAAAATCATTTAAAAAATCGGAAGGTAAATTCAACGGAATGGAACGAATTGTTTTTACATTATTAGTTACATCATCACCTTGAAATCCATCTCCTCTTGTTACTGCTTTTACGAATTTTCCTTTTTCATAAACCAAATTGATGGATGCTCCATCGTATTTTAATTCGCAAGTATATTCAATTTCGGATGTTCCTAAGACTTTTTGGATTCGTTTTTCCCAATCCAACAAATCTTCTTTTGAATAGGAATTGTCTAAAGAATACATTCGGTTTTTGTGAGTTACCGTTTCAAAATTTTTCGTAATGATTCCTCCTACTCTTTGTGTGGGCGAATTTGCATCAAAAAAATCAGGATTTTCTTTCTCTAATTTTTCTAATTCTTTGAGTTTTATATCGAATTCAAAATCAGAAATTGTTGCATTATCCAACACATAATAGTTATAATTATGAGAATTCAATTCTTCTCTAAGGGCATTTATTTTTTCTTGAACGGTCATTATTAATGAGTGCTGAAAAGTAATTTATCTTTTTATAGATTGTTTTTAATAAACATAAAAACGATTGTAAAAATACATAAATTTTCACTCTTATTTTTCTTGATAACTTCTTTATTTATATGTAAAAAAAATCTTCTTATTTTATTAAATATACTTTTTTATTGATATTTGAAATGCTTGTTCCTAACAATTTCACCAAGTTTTTAAAACTTTATGTTTTCCTATTATAAAGCTGTGTAACCTTTGTTACATAAGGGCTCATTATGACAATTATCATAAAATTAGGCATGCATCTTATCTAATTTTGATGTATTATTTAAAACATCATGAAAAACTTAGTAATCTTAGGAGCAGGTACATCAGGAACAATGATGGCAAATCATTTGGTTTCCAAATTACCCAAAAAAGAATGGAATATTCACATCGTTGATCAATATAAAACTCACTACTATCAACCTGGGTTTTTGTTTTTACCTTTTGATATTTACACAGAGAATCAAGTTAAAAAAGTCGGAGAAAAATTTATTCCAAAAGGAGTGAATTACATCCAACAAAAAATTGAAAAAATTGATGCTGAAAATAATTTAGTTGAATTAGAAAACGGAACCATCACTTATGATCTTTTAATCATTGCAACAGGATCAAAAATTGCACCTCAAGAAATTGAAGGAATGTTGAGTGAGGAGTGGCGAAAATCAGTTTTTGATTTTTACACATATGAAGGAGCACTTGCTTTGAGAGACAAATTACGTGATTTCAAAAAAGGGAAATTGGTAGTTCATATTACTGAAATGCCAATTAAATGCCCAGTTGCTCCATTAGAATTTGCTTTTTTAGCAGATGCTTATTTCCAAAAAAAAGGAGTTAGAGATCAGGTTGATATTACTTATGTTACTCCTTTGAGTGGTGCTTTTACAAAAGAATTCACCTCAAAAACCTTAAAATATTTATTGGAAGATAAAAATATAAAGCTAGTTACTGATTTTGCAATTGAACGAGTAGATATTGAAAATAATAAAATCATAGATTATGCTGATACAGAAGTTGATTATGATTTATTGGTAACTGTTCCAACAAATATGGGAGATGAAGTTATGGAAAGATCAGGTTTAGGTGATGATTTAAATTTTGTTCCAACACACCCAAAAACATTGCAATCTTTAGCACATGAAAATATATTTGTTATTGGAGACGCAACCAATGTTCCTGCATCAAAAGCTGGATCTGTTGCCCACTTTCAGGCAGAAACCCTAACAGACAACATTCTTCTTTACATTAATAATAAACCTTTAAAAGAAGAATTTGATGGTCATGCTAACTGTTTTATTGAAACTGGAAAAAATAAGGCGTTATTAATAGATTTCAATTACGAACAAGAACCTGTAACAGGAACCTTTCCTTTTGCTGGAATTGGCCCATTAAAACTTTTAAAAGAAAGTGTTTTTAATCACTGGGGTAAATTGGCTTTTAGATGGATTTATTGGAATGTTTTATTAAAAGGAATCCCAATTCCGTTCGTATTAAGAAACATGAGTACTACAGGTAAAAATATTAACAATTAAAATAATTAACAATGATAAAAACAATTAAACATGTTGAAATTCAAGTAAACGACGAAGGGTATTTAACCGACTTTTCTCAATGGAACAAAGAAATTGGAGAAGAGTTAGCCAAAGAACATGATATAGAAATGACCGATAAACATTGGGAAGTGATTTCATGGATTCAAGCTCAAGTAGCTGCAAATGAACCTTTATCTATTAGAGGTATTAAAAAAAGTGGAGTCATAGACATTAAGCAATTTTATGACTTATTCCCTGGAGGGCCTTTAAAAGTATCAACCAAAATTGCTGGAGTACCAAAACCTAAAAGCTGTATTTAAAAACTAGAAATCATGGGAAAAACTAAAGTTCGTAAAATGCTTTTTATTTTATCAAAAGCAACCATAGAAAATGTGTATGCTGCATTTATTATGGCAAATGGCGCAAGAATGGAAGGAATTGAATCTGAAATATTTTTTACATTTTTTGGTTTAGAAGCTATCCAAAAGAAAAAATTAGAACATCTTCATGTTGCAACGGTTGGTAACCCTGCAATGCACATTCCTACAATGTTGGGTGGTTTACCTGGAATGGAAGCGTTGGCATCTAAAATGATGAAAAAAGAAATGGAAAAATTAGACATGCCTCCTGTTGGAGAATTTTTAGAAATTCTGTCAGATTCTGGCTGCAAACTGTGGGCCTGTAAATTAGCTGTTGAAATGTTTCACCTTAAAGAAGAGGATTTAATTGATGAATTAGATGGAATCTTAACCATTGGTGATTTTTATAATAGAGCTGACGAAGAAAACACGCACTTACTTTTTATATAAAAGTGACAAACCCTGAAAAAGAATTATTTTCAGGGTTTGTTTTTTTAAAAAAAGATTTTCATTAATAATAGGTATATCTCCTAACTTTTGCAATGTGTTTTGCTAGACGAATTACTTGGTGTGAATAACCATATTCATTATCGTACCAAACATACAACACAATTGTTTCGCCATCAGTTATGGTTGCTTTGCTATCAAAAATTGATGGTGCTGTAGAGCCAATGATGTCTGTTGAAACCAATTCATTGTCCATGGAATATTTTATTTGTTCTACCAAATCACCTTCTAATGCGTTTTGTTTTAAAATAGCATTTACAATATCCGTGGTTACTGGTCTTCTGAGCTGCAAACTTAAAATTGCTAATGATCCATTTGGAACTGGAACTCGAATTGCATTTGATGTCAATTTTCCTTCTAAAGCTGGCAATGCTTTTGCAACTGCTTTTCCTGCGCCTGTTTCTGTAATGACCATATTTAACGCTGCTGCTCTTCCACGTCTGTATTTACTGTGCATATTGTCTACCAAATTTTGATCATTTGTGTAGGCATGAATGGTTTCTAGATGTCCTTTTTTGATACCAAAATTATCTTCCAATACTTTTAAAACGGGCGTAATTGCATTGGTTGTGCAAGATGCTGCAGAAAAAATATTGAATTTATCAGGATTGTATTGCTGATGATTTACACCATGAACAATATTAGGAACTCCTTTTGCTGGTGCAGTAATCAATACTTTGCTGGCTCCTTTTGAGGTCAACAATCTGCTCAATTCAACATCATCTCTAAAAGCGCCTGTATTATCAATAACTAATGCATCTTTGATACCGTATTTTGTATAATCAATATCTTCAGGATTGTTAGCAGAAATCATAAAAACCGTTGTTCCATTGATTATCAGTGCATTATTTTCTTTATCAACTTGAACTGTTCCTAAAAAATTTCCGTGAACAGAATCAATACTTAATAAGGAAGCTCTTTTTTCAAGAACAGTAGGTGTTATTTTATCGCGAGTTACAATCGCACGCAAACGCAATTGTGTTCCTTTTCCCATTTTAGACATCAATTCGCGCGCCAACAATCGACCAATTCTTCCAAATCCATACAATACAACATCTTTTGGAGTAATATCTTTTGCTTCAGTAATATTTTTGAGTTGCTTTTTGATAAATGCCTCTTTATCAACACAACCTTTTGGATTTAAATGACATTCGTAAGCCAATTTTCCAATATCTAATTTTGATGCGGGTAAATCTACTTTTTGAATGGCTTTTGCAATATTCAACGCATCTTGAATGGTAATTGGTTTGTTTACAAATTCCTTAGCATAATCAATTAGATTTAGGACTTCACTAGCTCTTTTATCAATCAAAGGATTTCTAAAAAATACCAATTCAATGGATTTATCATACCATAAATCATTTACAATATTGATAAATTCAACTGTTGCTCTTCTTGTTAATGCTTGTTGAGCAACTTCTTCTTCGTAATTTACAATTGTTGACATTGTTGTTTTTTGATGTTTAAATTTTTGGCAAAAGTATTTCTTTTTTACGAATTACGAAATCGATTTCGCTATTTTTTTATTCAAAAAAAAAGTCCTGATAATTTATCAGGACTCTAAATCTATTTTTAAAGAATTATCTAAAACGCAGTGTTTCCTTTTCTCCTTTTAAATTGATCAATTCTATAATAATATAAGATCGACTATTAGCAACACTTTCTAATAATTTTACACCTTCTTCAGCATTCTTAACTGTTTTATCATTGATTTTTGTAATGATATAACTATTTAAATTATTTTGGTCTCCTCTATCTATTGTTTCATAAATTTTTGCACCACCAGAAATATTGAGTCTTTTTTGTTCTTCTTTTGACACATCTTTTAGTTCCCAATTAAAAGAAGTTGAAATAAATTGAGGTATTTTTTTACCTAATTTTACATTTTTAGTTAAAGATTGACCATTTCTATTTACGGTAATCTCTACAAATTCCCCTGGTCTTTTTGCGCTCAATTGCCCACGTAAATCAGCAAATTTGGTAATTTTAACTTCACCAATTTTTGTTATGATGTCGTCTTTTTTCAATCCTGCATTTGCAGCTCCTTGTCCAGCTTCAACATCCGCAATTTTTACACCTAAAACTTCATCATTTTCTTGAGGTGAAAAACGAATTCCTAAAACGGCTTCTTGTACGTTTCCAAACTCTAATAAATCATCAATTACTTTTTTGGTAATATTTGATGGTACTGCAAATGAATACCCAATAAAAGAACCTGTTCTTGATGAAATTGCAGTATTAATTCCAATTAATTCGCCTCTTGTATTTACTAAAGCTCCTCCACTATTTCCTGGATTTACAGCAGCATCAGTTTGAATAAAAGAATCAATAGAGCCATTTCCATCCAAATCTCTACCCTTTGCACTTACAATTCCAGCTGTAACTGTTGATGTTAAATTATATGGATTTCCAACTGCTAAAACCCATTCTCCTACTTTTACATTGTCAGAATTTGCAAAAGTGATGAATGGCAATTCAGTATCTGTTTTAATTTTCAACAACGCAATATCATCATTTTTATCACTTCCAATCAATTCAGCTTTGAAAACTTTTTTATTATTTAGAGTAACTTCTATTTCGTTTGCACCATCAATTACGTGATTATTGGTTACAATATAACCGTCTGCAGAAATAATTACCCCACTTCCAGTACCAACTTGCTCAAACTTTCTAGTGCCACTTCCATTTCCATAAAAAATTTCAGCTAATGGATTGTACTGAGTTCTGATTGTAGTATTTTTTACATGAACAACTGCATTTAATGATTTTTCAGCAGCCAATGTAAAATCAATGGAAGAGATCTCTAAGCTGTTCGAATTTGAATTTGGTGTTGTATAATTTGTTTTAACAATTGATGCATTTTCAGGTCCTGATCTTTCAATAATCACAGGTCCATCAAAAAATAATTTATAACCACCCAAAGTGATGATTCCGCCTAAAATGGCGATTCCTAATAAATTGATATTTTTTCTCATATTATTTTTGATTTTTGATTACCCAAATATACGATTTTAACATTTTCGGAAAATCTGTTTAACTTGATTTTAACTGATTTTAACCACGTTTTAACAAAGAATTTTTACACGTTAAATCGCTATCTTTGTGCCATGAATATCACTTTTTTCAAATATCAAGGAACTGGAAACGATTTTGTGATGATTGATAACAGAACAAAAATCTTTCCAATACAAAAAACTGACATAATTTCACAAATTTGTGACAGGCATTTTGGCATTGGTGCTGATGGAATTATTTTAATTGAAAATGACAATTTACATGATTTTAAAATGATTTATTTCAATGCTGATGGTAGTGAAACCTTTTGTGGAAATGGAGGAAGATGTGCAGTTGCATTTGCCAGACAATTGGGCATTATTCAGAATTCGGCAAATTTTATCGCTTTTGATGGACCTCATTTTGCCAATATTGAAAATGACATTATTTCATTAAAAATGATTGATGTTGAACAGATTACTGTCAATAAAAATTCGGTTTTTGCTTACACAGGCACACAGCATCATGTTGAATTGGTAGAAAATTTAACTGATTTTCCTGTTTTTGAAAAAGGAAGAAAAATTCGCTATCAATACCCAAATCCTGGAAGTAATGTGAATTTTGTACAACAAATTGACAACAAAACTTTCAGAGTTAGAACCTATGAAAAAGGAGTTGAAGATGAAACTTTGGCCTGTGGTACAGGCGTAACTGCTGTTGCAATTGCCATGCATAAATTGCAAAAAACACATCAAAATTTAATTACGCTACCTGTTGAAGGTGGTGTTTTAGAGGTTTCATTTGAAGAAGAAAATGGTGTTTATAAAAATGTATTTTTAAAAGGTCCTGCAAAACTCGTTTTTCAAGGAAATATAGCTATTTGATGCAAACACTTCAAGGAAATTTTGTAAAACTAAGAGCTTTAGAGCCAGAAGATTTGGAATTTTTATTTCAAATTGAAAACAATGAAATTTTTTGGGAAGTAAGTCATACTCAAACCCCTTTTTCAAAATTTGTGTTGAAAAATTACCTTGAAAATGCGCATTTAGATATTTATGAAACCAAACAATTGCGATTGGTTATTGAAGAAAAATCTACCGAAAAAAGTATTGGAATGATTGACTTGTTTGATTTCAATCCACAACATAAAAGAGCTGGAATTGGCATTGTAATTCATCCTGATTTTCAACAAAAAGGTTTTGCTTCAGAAGCTTTAGCCTTATTGATTCAGTATGCATTTACACACTTACAATTGCATCAATTGTTTGCCAATATTATGACTGATAATGAAAAAAGTTTGCAACTTTTTGAAAAACATTCTTTTAAAAAAGTAGGCATCAAAAAAGATTGGATTTTTTCTGATGGAAAAATAAAGGATGAAATTTTATTTCAACTGATAAAAGAGTAATTTCGCAACTTCATATTTAATACACTTTATCTTGGCAAAAAAGAATATCATTACAATTGCTATTGTAGTTTCACTTATAATTGGTTTTATTGGCATATATTTTTATCAAAAAATATTTCAGGATAATGTTCAAAAATCAGGCGTTGTTTTCATCAATTCTGATGATGATTTTACGAAACTGACTGAAAAAATAGTTCCTTTTATTATTGATGTGGATGATTTTAAATGGGTTTCAAAATTGAAAAAATTCACTAAAGTAAAACCTGGAAAATACGATATTACAGAAAACATGTCAACCAACGATTTGGTAAATATGTTTAGAGGCGGACGTCAATCTGCTGTAAAAGTATCGTTCAATAATCAAGATACTTTAGAAAAATTATCAGGTAGAATTGCTGAACAAATTGAAGCTGATTCTTTAACTTTATTGAAAGCATTTACTGATGAAAAATTTTTATCTGAAAATAATTTTAATGAAAAATCTATTTTAGGCATTTTTATTCCTAATAGTTACGAATTTTATTGGAACACTTCAGCAGAAAAATTTAGAGATAAAATGTTGTTAGAATATCAAAATTTTTGGAATCAAAACCGACTTCAAAAAGCAAAAAAGTTAAATTTATCTCCGAATGAAGTGATTACTTTGGCTTCTATTGTACAAAAAGAAACCGCAAAAAACTCAGAAAGACCAATTGTTGCTGGTTTGTATTTGAATCGTTTGCAAAATGATTGGCCTTTGCAAGCAGACCCAACTGTAATTTATGCCATTCGTCAATTGAAAGGACAAGATTATGTTGTAAAAAGAGTTTTAACTGCTGATTTAGAAATCAATTCTCCTTATAATACGTATAAAAATATTGGTTTGCCTCCTAATTTGATAGCAATGCCAGATATTTCATCTATTGAGGCTGTATTGAATGCCGAAAAACACGATTATTTTTACATGTGTGCTAGTATTGATAAAATAGGATTTCATGAATTTGCAAAAACATTGACTCAACACAATAGAAATGCAGAAAAATATCAAAATTGGCTCAATAAACAGGGAATAAATCGATAAATTGTTAAAATAGTTAACAAAATTAATTCCTAATTTTTTGTTGTATTCGCAATACGAAACGTTGTAGTAATCTAAAATCTCAAATTAAATCCATCTTAAATGATGGATTTTACAAAACGAATTATATTAATGCACTGATTATCAATTCATATTGATTTATGTTGTAAATTTGCCCCGCAAAACAGAAAGATTAATTAATGATCAAAAAGTTTTTTTTATATAGTGCAATCCTTTTTTTATTCGTTGGCGCTAATACAAGCAACAACAAAATTGAAGAAACAGAGAACTCAACATTTCTTCACGAAGTTTCAAAATTAGATATTCCATACTTACAAAATAACTTTGTAGCTTTTAAAGAAGCGTTGGCTTACAAAGAGTCAAGAGGAAAATATACCATTGTTAACACCTTAGGTTATTTAGGAAAATACCAATTTGGTAAAAATACCTTATCAAGAATTAGAATTCATAATACTCGTGATTTTTTACAAAATCCTGAGTTGCAAGAAGAGGCATTTATTGCTTTGTGCGAAATAAATAAATGGATTTTACGAAAAGACATCAAACGTTATTCAGGTAAAACAATCAGTGGAATTGAAATTACAGAATCAGGTATTTTAGCAGCTGCTCATTTAGCGGGTGCAGGAAATGTAAAAAAATTCCTAAGAAGTAATGGAACTAATTGTTTTTCAGATGCTTATGGAGCAACCATCAAAATGTATTTGAGAAAATTTGCAGGTTATGATGTTTCTGTTATTCAAGGAAATAGAAAAGCACACGTATAACTTATTCTCTTTGAATAATAAAAATAGTTGGTCTTTTGTGTAAATCAATAGCTTGATTTTTCCACTCTTTCACTGACAAAGTTTTAATAAACTCAGAATTTAGCGTAATGTCTACTGCAATACAAAGTAAAGTATTTGGTGACAAAGTATTTACTAATTCTGTAAACATTTTCTGATTTCTATAAGGAGTTTCAATAAAAATTTGAGATTGATTTTTATCTTTTGATAATTTCTCAAGCTCTTTAATTGCTGATTTTCTGTCGCTATTATCAATAGGTAAATAGCCGTTAAAAGCAAAGTTTTGTCCGTTAAATCCTGAACTCATCATCGCTAATAAAATAGAAGAAGGTCCAACCAAAGGAACCACTTGTATATTTTTTTGATGTGCTAATTTCACTATTACAGCTCCAGGATCAGCAATTGCAGGAACACCAGCTTCTGATAACAACCCAACATTAATTCCTTGAGCACAAACGTCTAAATATTTTCTAGTTTCAGATTCTTCTACAAATTTATCCAACAAAAAAATGTGTAAAGAAGGTTGCTTTTTTTCTGGACAAATCTGTTTAATAAATTTTCGAGCAGATTTTTCGTTTTCAACAATATAATAATCAATTTGTGCTACTACTTTTTGAACAGAAATTGGCATTACTTGTAAAGGTTCTGTCTCCCCTAAAGTTGTAGGAATCAAATAAAGTTTACCAATCATATTGTATATTTTTTAATGATGATTTCGCAAGCTTCATCCAGCATTTGAAACACATTTTCAAATCCTTCATTACCTCCATAATAAGGATCAGGAACTGAATTGTTTGTATTTGGATGAATTTCATTGAGAATCATTTTCACTTTTTGCTTGTCTGAATTATTTCTTGATAGTTTTAAAATATCATGAAAATTGTTTTCATCCATAGCATAAATAAGATCAAAATTATCAAAATCAGCTGTTGTAAATTTTCTGGCTCGCTGTTTGGTAATGTCAATTCCGTGCTTTTGAGCAACCATAACCGAACGTTCAT
The DNA here is from genome assembly GCF_038024125.1 of Polaribacter gangjinensis. NCBI lineage: Bacteria > Pseudomonadati > Bacteroidota > Flavobacteriia > Flavobacteriales > Flavobacteriaceae > Polaribacter > Polaribacter gangjinensis. The sequence goes on along the minus strand of NZ_CP150662.1, from coordinate 1,580 downwards.
CAGGCTGATTACCAATATGATATGCTGCAGTTCCTGCTGAATCTACAAAAATTGGATGCGTAGTTACTTTTGATTTTAAAATACCTTCTGCTAATGGCGAACGACAAATATTCCCCAAGCAAACCATTAGTATTTTCATTAAAAAAAGATTTTTAGAAGGATAATTTCTTCATTAAATCATCCACATATTTTTTGAATTGCTTGTCAGTTTCTGTAAGATTATCCACTGTTTTACAAGCATGTAACACTGTTGCATGATCTCTGTGCCCTATTTGACTTCCAATACTAGCCAAAGAAGCTTTCGTTAATCTTTTTGCAAAATACATTGCTAATTGACGCGCTTGCACTACATGACGTTTGCGAGTTTTAGATTGCAAAGTCGCAACGTCCATGTCAAAATATTTAGAAACTTCTTTCTGAATAAAATCAACTGATACTTCTTTTTTGGTGTTTTTTACAAATTTATCTACAATTTGTTTTGCCAATTCTAGCGAAAATTCTTTTTTGTTGAAAGACGCTTGTGCAATCATAGAAATGATAACACCTTCTAATTCTCTAACATTAGATTTGATATTTTTAGCAATATAAGCCACAATATCATCTGGCATTTCAACACCATCTCTAAACAATTTATTTTGCAAAATTGACACTCTTGTCTCATAATCAGGCGCTTGCAATTCTGCAGACAATCCCCATTTGAAACGAGAGAGCAAACGTTGCTCAATGTCTTGCATATCAACTGGTGCTTTGTCTGAAGATAAAACTACCTGTTTTCCATTTTGATGTAAATGGTTAAAGATATGGAAAAACACATCTTGAGTACCAGCTTTACCTGAGAAAAACTGAACATCATCAATAATTAAAACATCAATCATTTGATAAAAATGAATAAAATCATTTCTAGTATTTGATCTTACTGAATCAATATATTGTTGTGAAAATTTTTCAGAAGAAATATATAAAACTGTTTTATCAGGATATTTATCTTTTATTTGAACACCAATTGCATGCACCAAATGTGTTTTTCCCAAACCTACTCCACCATAAATTAACAATGGATTGAAAGAGGTTCCTCCTGGTTTGTTAGAAACTGCCATTCCTGCTGAGCGAGCCAATCTGTTAGAATCGCCTTCAACAAAATTCGCAAAATTGTAATTCGGATTTAACTGAGATTCAATTTTAACTTTTTGCAATCCTGGAATAATGAAAGGATTTCTTAGCTCTCTTTTATCAGATTCTAATGAAACTGTAACGTTTTGTGGTTTTAAAGGATCTCTATTAGAACTTGGAATTTTTACGATTTGAGGTCTGTTACTGCTGTAACTATTTTCCATTTTCACATCGTAAATCAATTTGGCATCATTTCCTAATTGTCTTACCAATGCAACTCGCAACAATTTAATATAGTGTTCTTCTAACCATTCGTAAAAGAATTTACTAGGCACTTGAATCGTCAATGCTTCTCCAGAAAGTTTTACCGGTTTTATAGGTTCAAACCAAGTTTTGTAGGCTTGTGGTTTGATATTATCCTTAATAAAAGATAAGCAGTCTGTCCATACGGAATCAGCAGTGTTGTTCAT